>NZ_JAUOSW010000039.1:0-659 GCF_030549005.1 Tenacibaculum soleae | reverse complement strand
AACGGCTTTGTGTTATGATTAGTTGCGTAGACTCGGCACGACAATTAGCAAATATTTACCGAATAGAAAATCCCCAAGGATTTTCGTACGTATGCAAAAACTAGCAATTAATTATACACGATGTTAGCATTTCGTTATTTACGCTTCTACTTTTTCTAATCTCTTATTTTTCGATTTTCAATTTATAAAAATTCTCTAAATATTTTCTTTTTTTTATTCAATTTTTCGATTCTGAGTAAATTCTCACGTTTTCAACTCCGCAAACTTGCTAAAACTCCTTTTTTTAAATTTCCGAAACTTTTCACAAATTATAAAACTTTCTTTAGAAGCTAATTTTTTTCTTTCTCAGAACGATTCCGCAACTTTTATAAAACGATTCAAGATTTTTCCACAGATTACAAAATTTTCTTTAAAAACGAATTTTCTATTTTTTACACAACGATTCCGCATTTTTGTACAAACTAGACGAGAATATTCCCGATTTAGTATTTATGAAATTTGGAAGCTCAATTTTTCATAAAAGCGTAAAGATTAGTCAATTCTTTTTTTACGTTTCAACCAATTATTTCTTGCTTAATTTTCTCTAAAATACAGACTTATAATTTCAATAAATACATTTCCCGAAGTTTTCAAAATCTTATGAATGCTAACGTATTTGT
>NZ_JAUOSW010000038.1:0-660 GCF_030549005.1 Tenacibaculum soleae | reverse complement strand
CGTTGCCACCAATAAAAACTGAACTTCAAAATTGTACTTTAAAAGAAAAAATATTACGGAATCAAATTCTGAAAGAATAGAACGAAATATTAGATTATTATCGTTAAAGAGACACACTTCTTTGGATTTTAAATATGTTTCAACCTATATAAATGAACCCAATAAGTTTTTTTTGGGTTTTGAAAATGAAAAACGAATTGACTTATTACGAATTTCATCACCTTTTGAGAAATTACTTCCAAAAATAATTGTGACTTTTAAAAAGGAGAATTTTAAAGAATATAAGTTAAGATTGAAATTAATATCTATGATTTTATTTGTTTTTCTTACAATTGCATTGATTTTGAATTTATACTATTCTATTAAATCAGGGAAATTGGAAAGTAATTTTCTTTTAATTCTAATATTAAATTTGACATTTTATGTTCTCGCTTTTGTGGAATATAAACTCGTAAATAGAAAAATCAGGAAAGTTATAAAATGGAATGAATGAGAAAAAATGAATAAGGAAATACGAAATAAAAATTACTGGTGGCAACACCGTGTATAATTAATGGCTAGTCCTCGCCTACTTACGAAAATCCTCTCGGATTTTCTATTCGGTTTTTATTTGCTAAATTTAGTGCTTTAAAACGCCAAAAATCATACACAAAAACGTTG
>NZ_JAUOSW010000037.1:0-681 GCF_030549005.1 Tenacibaculum soleae | reverse complement strand
CGTTGGCAGTCATTTAAACTCACTCTAAATGTACGATAGAGAAAAAGTAGAAAATTTTCAAATCCGAATGGAAGAAATAATTGAAAAGCACGATACCAAAGGTGCTTTTGAATTAATCACGTCCGAACTTAACGAATGTGAGAATCGCTACTTGACTGAATTTATGGTACCACTTAATTTTCTCAAATATGAACCCGTTTTAGATTGGGTAGAACAAAACGTGGATAGAGTGAAAAATGTGACACAAGATTGGGGACATTTATCTGC
Source organism: Tenacibaculum soleae (assembly GCF_030549005.1). Taxonomy (NCBI): domain Bacteria; kingdom Pseudomonadati; phylum Bacteroidota; class Flavobacteriia; order Flavobacteriales; family Flavobacteriaceae; genus Tenacibaculum; species Tenacibaculum soleae. Next base: position 414 of record NZ_JAUOSW010000037.1, on the reverse strand, counting down.
TAGCTCGAATTTCACTTGGGAAAGAGCTGAAAAGTGGCTTGAAACGGGAAGACCTTGGAGTTTGGTTGCTCTTGACGCTACAATGTTCTGTACAACTCTAGGCGAAAGATTAAATCAGTCGCTTTGGATGCGAGAATTAAGACCAAAACTTATGGACAATCCTAAACTGGAAAGAATTGCAAACGGACTGAAAAAATATCTAGAAACCGACAGTGTGCCAAGAACAAAGAATACAGTCAACCGAATTATTAATGACATATTTGAAATTGGATAAAAAAAACGAACTGCCAACAATGTATAACCGCAATTACGGCGGATTCGACTACGTCCGAATCCACTCGGAATTGCTAAGGCTAGCTCTCAACCGAAAATTAACGCATATAAACCCGTAACTGACGGTTATACGAGACCGTT
>NZ_JAUOSW010000036.1:0-696 GCF_030549005.1 Tenacibaculum soleae | reverse complement strand
CGTTGGCAACAATTAAACACTAAAATGAAATTAGAATATATATTAGAAGAAAAAGATTTTATTGACTATCATTTATTTGCAATGTCTGAAAATAAAAAAGCAGGAAAAATAATGGCTACAACCAAATTTATTCTGGTTGGACTTTTTCTTTTTATTGGAATAAATATGTATAATAAGAATAATATTGAGTTTGCAATTATACTTGGAATTATAGCAATTTTGACTTTTATCTTTTTCAATAAATTGTATAAATCTAAATTAAGAAAACATTTTTCAAAGATTGTTAAGAATAGTTACGCAAAAAGAATCGGAGAAAAAGAAACAATGGAATTTAACTCTGAATATTTAATTACGGAAGACAAAACTGGAGAAGGGAAAACCAAAATTTCTGAAATTGAAAAAATTGATGAAACTCAAAATAATTTTTTCATTAAACTATCAAACGGATCATCCTTTATTGTTTCTAAAAAAGGTGTCAATAATTTAGAATTGATTAAGAAAAATTGGAAAGAACTGAATATTCCGATTTCTGAAAATTTAAATTGGGAATGGAAATAAAAAACTGTTGCCAACAACGTATATAAAAAATTGCTATTTTGGGCTAAATTTAAAGGTCGTTGCACGTTTGCTACGTCTGATTTTCCTTCGGAAAATCCTCGCACGCAAACACGCAACTTTCCATATACAAAACCGTTG
>NZ_JAUOSW010000035.1:0-703 GCF_030549005.1 Tenacibaculum soleae | reverse complement strand
TTTACGTTAAAAGAAACAAAACTATTAACATGTGACGCACCAATGGCTGCAGATGTTGTTATAGATATTGTTTCAGGGTCAGGAAGTTATGAATATGTGATAACAAGAGATGATAGTGGAGCAGATACAATTGTAGAAGGAGGAGTAGGAGTTGCTTTACCAAGTGATCCATATACATTTAACCCTACAATAGCCGATAGGTATACGGTAACAGTAACCGATACAGGAGCAACACCAAACTGTCCTGTGGTAAACATAATAGATATTGCCCCAGCAGTTGAACCAGCGTTTACTACTTCGGTAACCCACGCTACGTGTAATGGAGGTGCAAACGGAAGTATCGCAGTTAATGTAACCGCAGGAGTAACACCGTTAACATATAGTATAACTCCAGTAGCAGGAACATGGGATGCAGCAAGCAATTCATTTATTAACTTGCCAGCAGATACCTACACAGTAAGAGTAACAGGAGCTAATGGCTGTTTTTCAGAAGAAACAGAAACAGTAAATGATAATCCGGTATTAACAGTAACCGCACCAACAGTAGTTCAATTTGGATGTACCACAGGAAATGATGTAAACAACGCTACGTTAAGCATTAATGCATTAGACGGATCAGGAGTTTCAGGCGGAACAACTGTATATTCAACCGTAGAGTTGTACCATGATGTAAATGGAGATAATCCAGCAGATAACTTATCAA
>NZ_JAUOSW010000034.1:0-746 GCF_030549005.1 Tenacibaculum soleae | reverse complement strand
ACGTTGGCAAACATTTGATGAACAGCATAGAATTTAATAAATATTGGGATTTAAATTATCCTGAATCGAATCAAATCGGACACGAATTAAAAAGTGTTTATCCGAAAAGATGGCTACGAATTCATAGTTTACCCGAATCGAAAAGATATGCGGAATCGGAAGATGAATATCAGATAATACTGAATAGACAAAACAAACTGATTTCTGAACTAATTGGAGAGAATACGGAAATAATAATTGTGTCTGGACAATACGAAACGGAATTGACCGACAAAATCTCAACCGAATTATCTGAATACGGAGAATTTAAAAAAAGCAGAACGATTGAACTTCATAAAACTTATCCCGAAGAATATGAGGAGGATTTTTTTTATGATGTTTATTTCAAACCTGATACTTGGAGAATTAATTCTCAAAACAGACTGTTGAAAAATATTGCGGACGACGAATTTCGAGCAATGTTCGTTTGTCCTAAAAGGAATTGTATTGTTTTACCTTATGATGGTGGAATGGACATAATAGTTGATACTCAAGAAAAAAGAGACAAATTAAAAACTAAATATAAAGATTGGCTTTCAGAACGAGAAGATGGAATGTAGTGGAAATAAAAAACGATTTGCCAACACCGTGTATAATTCATTGCTGCTACTCGCCTACTTGGAAATTCCTTTGGAATTTCCTCTGGTTCGTTTTTGTTTACTAATTTAGTTGCTGAAACACGCAACGAAATCATACACAAACACGTT
>NZ_JAUOSW010000033.1:0-906 GCF_030549005.1 Tenacibaculum soleae | reverse complement strand
CGTTGCAAGTAATAGCGGAAATCACTCAGATGTAAGTAATTCGGAATTGAAAAATATCTGATTTTGAGAACTAAAATTTGCTAAGGAAAGTTTACGGAATTGAAAAAACAAAATCACCCATTATCGGTTTTTACTTAATAAATGAAAGATAAATTTCAATATAGATTGTCAAAAGAAGAAAAGAATGAAATAGCTCAAAACTTGATTGATATTTTGCAGAAAAATGCGAATATTAATAGGCTGACTGTAACTTTCATTGGTAATTGGATTCTAACTGGACCTGACAAAAAAAGAAAGGCTTTTTTTGATGTTTGGGAAATCGTTCTAAAAAACTTTTTACCAACGATAAGACCTATTTTATTTCGAGCGTGTAAAAGGATTAGTAAAAATGGAAAAATAGCAAGTTTTACTGGTCGTTTAGAATGTGCAAGAGAATTTAGTAAAGGAAAAGGTTCTTTAATAATATGCGATACGAATGAAATACTCAAATTTGAAGATGAATTTTATGAACTTGGAGATTATAAACACACATTTTATCCTCTTTCTAGTGTTTTAAAAAAAGCGAAAAAATCTGGAGGGTGTGGATTTTCTGAGAGATTACTGAATAATTATATTGGTGAAGATGAATATATTATGAGAATTGATTTGGAAAATATGGAAACATTTAAATGGCACTAGAATTATAAAGTAATACACATAACTTTTATTAAAAATTGGAATTATAATAAGGTTTCGCTGACTTTGAATAAAACAGTAATTAAAAATGAAAAACTACTACTTGCAACACCGTATATAATTTATTGCTAGTTCTAGCCTACTTACGAAAATCCTCTCGGATTTTCTATTCGGTTTTTATTTGCTATATTTAGTGTTTATAAACGCAACAAACTATATACAATCACGTTG
>NZ_JAUOSW010000032.1:0-1102 GCF_030549005.1 Tenacibaculum soleae | reverse complement strand
CTCGGAATTGCTAAGGCTAGCTCTCAACCGAAAATTAACGCATATAAACCCGTAACTGACGGTTATACGAGACCGTTAGCTTTAATTACAAAATATGATAAATAACATTTCAAATATTCATAATTCAGATGTTCTTGAAGCGAATAAAAAAATGCTTGGAGTTAAGAACATTGAGAAAGATGGAAGTAGTGATAATAATCTTCTACTTATAATAATATTCGTTATTGTAATAGTTGGTATTATTTTCTATATAAAATATAAAAAAGATAAAGATGATAAATTACTAAAAGTTAAAAATGAAGATGGAACTACAAGTGAAATAAGTCTTGAATTTTCTGAAAATGAAATAAATGAAGCTATAAGTAAATTAGATACAGTTTAAGATGAGTGAGCATAATAAAATATACCAAGAAATAGTAACAGGAGAAAAAGACCTTATTGGAATTATAGCTTATTCAGTCTACAAAAGACAAAAGGTGGAGATAATTGAAAATATAAAAAAAAGAAAAAACAGTAGTGAAGTATCAAGTACAGAATTAACCGAATTCAAAGAAATGAGTAATACAAAAACTCAAATAGAATCATACAGAAATGAGGCTCAGTATTTCTTGAAAGAATATGCGGACATTTTAATGAAAGACAAACTTGAAGAAATAGAAAGGTATTATAGAAAAAAAGCAGTTGGGGGATTTTTTACTGGAGTATGGCAAAGTGTTGTAGGTTCTGTTATTTTTGCATTAATGGTCGGAGTATTTATTTTTATTTTATGGTCTACCCAATTCGGTGTGGAAGATGTGATTAAGAATATTTTTGAAATAGGAAATAAAAAATAAACTAAAGCTAACAATGTATAAAAAACATAGGGCTTTTGTGTTAACTCCAATGTTTTGTACTTATTTAATAAGTCCGCTAAATATAAAATTTGGCGTTTATAGAAAAGAGATAAAAGTAAAATATTTATATTTAGCTAAGTAATAAACCGAAACGAAAGTGTTTGTCAACTGCCCTACGTTTCTTATACTAACCGTTGGCAACAATTAAACACTAAAATGAAATTAGAATATATATTAGAAGAAAAAGATTTTATTGACTATCATTTATT
>NZ_JAUOSW010000031.1:0-1116 GCF_030549005.1 Tenacibaculum soleae | reverse complement strand
CTCTCGGATTTTCTATTCGGTTTTTATTTGCTATATTTAGTGTTTATAAACGCAACAAACTATATACAATCACGTTGCCAAAAACTACGGAGCTGTAGCCTGAAACAATACAGTTTTTAAACTATGTTTTCAGTCAATTAGCTTTTGAGAAAGAAATATGGAGTTTTAATTGTGGAATTCTACTCGCTTATAAATAATTGCGGAGTTTAGCTTTTTGTAGAATTGTGAAAATGGAGATTTTACGCTGGAATCTTACTCAAATCTTAAAATTTAATTGTGGAATTTTGAGCAATTTTTCGGAATTTAAATCGTGGGAATTTTACTCATACTCTAAAATAGAATTTACAAAATTGAGCCAAAAACGGAATTTGAATTTTGGCGGAATTTATCTCTGAATGGAAAATTAAAAAAGGAATGTATAAAACGCATTTGGCAACACCGCGCATAATTAATTGCTTACTATATTTTTCCTGCGGAAAAACCTCGCAAGCTTCAAATTATGTGCTTTTTAATTATTTTTTTGCTAAATTTACGCAAACAAATCATGCACAAACACGTTGCCAAAAACTACGGAGCTGTAGCCTGAAACAATACAGTTTTTAAACTATGTTTTCAGTCAATTAGCTTTTGAGAAAGAAAAATGGAGTTTTAATTGTGGAATTCTACTCGCTAATAAATAATTGCGGAGTTTTTGCTTTTGTAGAATTGTAAAAATGGAGATTTTACGCTGGAATCTTACTCAAACCTTAAAATTTGAATTGTGGAATTTTGAGCAATTTTTCGGAATTTAAATCGTGGGAATTTTACTCATACTCTAAAATAGAATTTACAAAATTGAGCCAAAAACGGAATTTGAATTGTGGCGGAATTTATCTCTGAATGGAAAATTAAAAAAGGAATGTATAAAACGCATTTGGCAACACCGCGCATAATTAATTGCTTACTATATTTTTCCTGCGGAAAAACCTCGCAAGCTTCAAATTATGTGCTTCTTAATTATTTTTTTGCTAAATTTACGCAAACAAATCATGCACAAACACGTTGGCGCTCATAGAAATCGAAATTTTCAGAAAACATTTTTGTTGAAAAGTAATTCTATTTTTTAGAGAAAATTAA
>NZ_JAUOSW010000030.1:0-1140 GCF_030549005.1 Tenacibaculum soleae | reverse complement strand
TCAGATCCATCACCAATAGTAGTAGCGGCAAGTGTAACAAAACTAATTACTTGTGATACAGACCCTACATTAGATGGAGCAGCGATAAGTATAACCGGAACCACATCCGGAGGAAACGGAGGAGCTTATACATATGCATTATTTAACAATGCAACAGCAACAGCACCAGCCGTTCAAACAGGCGCACCATTTACCGATATTGATACTTCGGGAGATTATTGGGTAGTAGCTACAGATGCAGAGGGTTGTACATCAGCACCATTATTAGTAAATGTACCAGATGCAGTAGCGGTAACATTTAGTTTAGACGCAACTACTTGTTATAGTGGTGCAGCCGATGCAACAATTACCGTAAATATAGGTACAGGTAACGGAAATTATTCATATAGTTTAAATGACGGAACTACGACCACTACACAAAACACCAATATATTTACAGGATTAACTAATGGTAATTATACAGTAACTGTAACAGACGGATTTAACTGTTCTGCAACCGATACGGTAACCATAAATCCACAAGTAACAGCAGTAATAACTAAAACAGATATTGGATGTACTTTTGGTAGTATTAGTTTTCAAGCATCAGGAGGTGATACAAATTATGTATATCAAATATTTCAAATATACCCAGGCTTTGAAGATTATTCAAACTATGAAAATGGAACTTTTACAAATGCTAATTATTTATCGGCACCTGTTCCAGGGCGATATTATGCTGTTGTTAGAGATAACGGAGGAGTTGCACCATATTGTGAGTACAAAGAAATTATCACAATAAATCAAATAGATAATCCAACAATAGTTGTAACCGAAACACAACCCGATTGTAATGGAGGTCAAGGTTCGGCAGTAGTAGTAATAAGTGATGGAACAGCCGATTATACCACTACAATAACATTACAAGGGTCAGCTACACCAACCCAAACATCAGGTCCAGGAGCAGGAACAAATATTACATTTAACAATTTAGCAGAAGGAACGTATGATGTTGTTACTACTGATGCTAATAATTGTGCAACAGCAGCATCAACCATAACCATCACTGCGCCAGATGCATTAGCAGGAAGTTCAAGGCGAAGTCAAGATTATACATGTACTCAACAAGGAGAGATAACGGTAGAAAATGTAACAGGAGGA